>CBDCOH010000001.1:0-30458 GCA_965219685.1 Candidatus Spongiisociaceae bacterium
CACCGGACATGTCCAGTCTGCCCCCTCGCACATCGTTGAGCCAATATCAGGTCGAGTTCAAGTTCGGGAGCGGGAATTGGACTGGACGGCATGCACGGTCGGCCAACAATCGTGTGTCTGCTTTCCGGCAGACTGGGCTCACCTATCAGGCACGGGTCCGGGCCTTGTATACGCACCGGGACGAAATGGGTAATGCCACCCAGCATCTGTCCGAGTGGCATACCGCTTCGATCAACTTTGCCACATTTTTCGCCTCTGCACGGGCACCGTTGACCCTCGAGGAGTTACCATTGACCCTACAAGAGCTGCTACTAACCCCGACCGAGGTGAGAACGTGAACGACCGGGAAGCGATGGCCATCGGACACATTGAGATCGTGCTCCGAACCCTCGGAGACATCTACGACGACCAAGAAATCAACCAAGGAGAGACGCAAGGCATGATCGACCAACTTGAGACTGCCATCAGAATCCTCAAGGGCGACCCGTCATGAAAACAGTCCCTCCCCCGTCGGCCACTGTTCCGTCGGCGGCTGTTAATGACGCCATTGAACACATCGAGGCCGCCAAGTCGGAGCTGTGGGTGCTGGTCAACCAGGTGAGGAACCAAGGGAAGCTGCAAGAAGCTGACCTTCACTATGTGCTCGAACATTTGCGTAGTGCGCTCTTCGATCTGGGCGACTATTCGTGACACTTCCCGCATCCTGGGAACTTAGCCGTACTCAGGACCAATCGGCCACTCCACCGAACACCGACGTGGCCATCCTCATCCCTGAGGAGGCCGGGGCCGTTCCGACGACCATCACGCTGGCGCATTTGGCCGAGGTGCTCGGTGACCTTCGCCACTGGCGGGGTGTGTGGGCGGGGGATGGCCGCCGATATGTGGTCAACGATGTGGTGGTGCACGCGGAGAGGCTTTGGGCTTGTAACACGTCGCATCTTTCGTCGGATCATTCCGCACCGCATACCAGTACGGGAGCGTCGGTGTGGACACCGGTCGATAACGTGGCCGTCAACCAGGCGGCCTTGGCCAACGTGCACGCCCAGGCGGCTGCTGCTACTGCTCATGGGGCGCAACTGGTGGCTACTGCCGCTCAAGATGATGCTGATACGGCAAGGTCGGAAGCGGCCAATGCTCAGTCGGCGGCCACTCGGGCGCAATCGACAGCTAACCAAGCGCAAGCGTCTGCTGATCAGGCGTTGGCTCGGCGGCTGGTCCGCCAACTCACACCGGACACCGTGAGCATTCGCTACGGGTCGGGGTCGGACTTTCAAGGCCCGAGCCTGCCACCTGCCACCGAGGACCAAGCCGGGCTGATGAGCCGGGCGCAAGTGTCGAAACTCAACGGCATACCGGCTGGGGGTGTGGATCCGTCGGGCAACATCACCGCGGCTCAAATAGTCACCTTGCTCGAGGGGTTGACCGGCGATGATCGCCTGGACTATTCGGCTTTGGATGACACGCCCACGATTCCGTCGTTGCGGACCGGGGCCGAAACTGCCCGGTTGCTCGATGCTCTCACCGGCGATGACCGCCTGGACTATGAGTCTCTCCGGAACCGTCCGGTCGTCCCTCAGCAATTCTCACCGCAAGGGAACTGGGTGAACGGGTACACGTACACCCCGGGCCAGGTGGTGCGCCATTTCACTTCGCTTGGTTATGAGGTGCTGGCCTACTGTCGGGAAGAGCATACGGCCACTTTGGGTAATGCGCCAACGGAAGACAACTCGACTCAGTGGTTCATTTTGATGGCCGTTCCCCAGTCGGATTGGGACAGCTCGAACACGTCGGCCCTGGAGTTCATCAGGAACAAGCCGAACCTGCACGAACCGCGTATGTTGAACACGAACGGCTACCGCATTGACCCGTCAGATGGGCATTCTGATGAGGTGTTTCGCCCGTTGACGCCGGTCCTGTCCGCCCAGGCCCTACCCGCTTCGACTTTGTTCAGCGTGTTCCATGTCGCGAACACGGGAGCTAGCGTGGTTCATACGTGGCAACAGTGGCCACCGGCGAACACGATTCCCCAAGCTGCCGTAGGTGGGACTAGTCAGGGGTTCCGAATGCTCGTAGATTCGTGGGCGGTTGGGGCCGAACCGACCCGTACCCAAGTGTTGATAGCCCGAGACATCAACACGGATAACCTGCTTTATCTTGGTCCCGCTGCCCTAACTCCGTTCTATATTCTGTACCTGCCCTGACTCCTCGTATCATCGTGATGGGCTCATTCACTCGGCGGCTTTCTGTAGCCGACTGAGGGCGGCGTCGCGTTGGGCGTCTGTCCACTCGGCCGGGTTTGACGACCCGTATCTAGTGGCCAGCGACTTATCAATGTCTTCAGGGTTCAGGCCTTTGTCAGCGCCGTATTGGGCGAGGGCCTGAGCCAGGGCGTCTATCCGTCCTTGATCCCACGGGGTTTCACGGTGCTGTTTGGCCCGTCTTCTGATCTCTTTCATCGTTCCATTCGGTGACGGTTCCGGGCTGTCGTAGGCCCTCATCGTAGACCCAGGGGGAGGCCCAGGGCGAGGCCCAGGCCCTGGGCCTGGGGCGGCCTTCGGTTCGGCGTCGATATCTTCCGACATGTCACCCGTCGCCAACAAAACCTTGCCACGTAGCCAATATTTCATCGCGTAGGTTCTGACTGCTGCCATCGACTGGGCGCCGGTCACCTGTACCAACACTGTCACACGTTCCGGGTCGTCTTGATATGACCCGTCAGCTTTGCGTAAAGCCATCTCATAGGTGACCTGTACCCACGCCTTGCCATTGCGGTCGATCATTTCGAACGCAACTTCGGTCTGATACGGTAGGTACCCGGCGGCCAATAGGGCCGGACGCACATGGGCGTAGATGGCATCAGCCGACGCGTAGTCGTAGCCGGCGAAGGCGTTCCGCTGGTCTTTGGGCACGTGGGCGGCGATGGCCGCCAACGCATCAGTTAGGTTCGTCATAGTTATCTGACCCTTATCTGGTAGGTGGTGTACTCTGGCCGCCGGTACCGTTCGGCCGCCAGTTCGAACGCCTCCGGGTCGTCGTTGTACAACTCGCGTGCCATTGTCTTGTAGTCAACAGCGCCTTGCCGTCGGACACGGGTCACGGCTACTCCGGCGCCGACGGCCCGACGATCAGGCTGTTCTTCCGCTAGGGTGATCAGTCGCTGCCGGGCCGCCTTACGTTCACCAGCGGCGGTCTTGTACTCACCATCCCAGGTCGCATAATCCGAGGCCGCCTGGCGCCACGCCTCGTCACGAATCCCCGGCTGTAACCCCTCGGTGAACGCTGTCCATTCGTCTTCTAACTGGTCCCACCATGTCAACAGATACGCTGCGGGGATCACCATTTCACGAACGGGGAACCCGTCGCCCGGTTTGGTAGCGATCAGACGACAGGTAGCTTCACGGTCACCGACCACGTGCGCCTGGTGGACTAACTGCCACCACACTTCGGGCAGTGCCTGTTGTAGGTCCCTCATATGAACACCGGTTTCGGGATCAAGAGCGCGCCATACGCGACTGCGGTGGCTCATTGGTGATTTGATTTCCCACCATGTCGCCCCGAACGGATTTGATAGGTCGGCCAGGTCAAGACTGGCCCCATACTGACCCCGTTGAACAGCGACCGGTTTCAGACCCGGCCATACCGTATCCCGATATAAGGCTTCACGTCGTTGACCTTCGGCCCACATACGCCGTGTCTGTTCCGTCGGTTCGTCCACGCTGTCAGGGTGACGTAGATGTTCCCACGTGGTCTTAGCCCAGTAGGACGGGGCCACGTTCATTATCACCGGGGCGTCACTGGCCGACAGGATGCTGACCCGCCACTCCAACCACTCGGGCGTGTTCTGCTCAACGTCAACGACTGATCGGACGGTCATTCGATACGCCCGATCGAATGGGCCAGATGAACCAACGAACAGATGGAACACTCCCTCTCCGGCTCGTGGTCGACCCCACCGTGGTAAAGCACTTTGTTCACCTGGTTACGCCGGGTCATCCGACCTGACACGATACTTAGCTGGGCCATCAGAGCATGATACAAATTGACTTGATCCTGAAGATCATCCGCCCGATCACGATACATATTGACTTGATCCTGGAGATGATCGGCCCGGTCGCTCAGCTCGATTATTTGCCGGGTCAATCGGTCTTCCACATCGCGGATGGCATGGTCTGTTTGGTCTAGTTCCATTGAACTCCGCCTTTCGTCGTCAAACCCAACACCATACCCGCTGTCGTGGGTCCTGTCAACCCCCAACCCCAACCCTCAACTAAAGGTTGAGACTTTTCCCCCAACCCTCAACCAAAGGTTGAGACTTTTCCCCCAACCCTCAACCAAAGGTTGAGACTCTTCCCCAACCCTCAACCAAAGGTCGAGGGTTCGAAAGGTGTGAAAAAAAAGTCTCAACCTCAAGTTTAACTTGACACTCAACTGACATCGACCTATCGTAAACCATCGTGACAGTCGACTAGACTCAAACACACTAGAGTCACTCTCTCACGATCACGGCCTCAACCGAACAGGCCAAAATTGGATTAGACTGACCTCAACGATCTCTGGCCGCCAGGGTCTTCTAATGGGTCCATCCACCCGCCTTTCTCAACCCCGGCGGCCAGAATTAAATGCTTTTTATTAAAAAAAGCCCCGAACCGAACGGAGAACCCCATGCCGATCGAAGTCGAAATCACCACCGCCCTCACCAAAGAAAAAGTGGGCGCCAAAGCCACCGGCCAAGAAACCTACGACCACACCCAATGGGAAACGTGGGAACCATGGTTCAACCGTCACCTCACATGGAACCAAATCTGGAACAAACTAATGACCGCTTGGAACGTGTCCAACCCACCCGCCATAGCCAGCGTCACCTACAACGCCGGAGAACAAGGAAACGGCGTACAGAACATCAACGGCGGCTACATATGGCCCTACGAAGGCCAACCGTACGCCAAAATACCCGGCGTACGCTCCGCCCAAGTCATCACCACCCCAACCAAACAACCCAACATCACCCTCAAACGAAACGCCGCCCTACTCGACCACCACGTCTTCTTCAACAAACTCAAAGACGGTTCCAAAGTCCACGAATCCGCCACCGTCAGCCTCGAAGTCAAACAAGGCGTCTCATCCGAATGGTCAAAAGAACGATCAATCGGAGGATCAGTTAGCGTCGGCGTCAAAGTCGGCGTAGAAGGAGCCGGAGACATCGAAACATCCACCACATTCAACTGGGAAACCAAAATCGGAGAATCCCACACCCAATCACGAGAACTAGGCGCCGGAGAAACATCACAACTCGAAGTCGAACTCGAACCCGGCGACTACGCCCTGGGCATGTTCGGCGCCTACCTAGGAACCATCACCGCCGTCTGCGACATAACCGCCACCCTACAAGGCGGAGTGGTATTCAACATCGCCCCACATTACTGGATCAACTTCACCACCATAGGAACCCCCAACCACCCCCCCGTCGTGAAACCCGTAACCCGATGCTGGGTATCCTGGGACCACCTCAACCAAGTCATAACAGACGGCCCCGAAACCTACCCCACCGCCAATGCCACCCTACTCATAGACGTAGGATGGTACGCCGACAGCCGCATAGGCGTCTACCCCCTAGCCGACGGCTCCGAAGACAGCATCAACCAAGCCCTACACCAAGCCCTCGGAACACCACGCGTAGCCGACGCCCACCCACCAAAAAACATGCCCGCTACACTCAACGAACAGGGGAAAGGTAAGGCGGTCACCCGGGGGTCAGGATGCGGCTACCCAAAACCCGGGCAGCCTCGGGGTTCGATCCCCCACCCGGTGACCACCCTACCCCCCCACCCTCCCACCCCCTCCCACACCCCCTCCCTATACTCACAACCATGAAACCCAACCAAACCAAAGGCCTCTTCGGCACACTGATCTACTCAGCCGGCCTCATAATGGCACTCTCCGCCACCCTCTCCACCCCCCCCAAACCCTGGATCATCACCACCGGCTTCGTCGTCATGATCGCCTATTTTGTGGCTGTGATGGTTAGAATTCTTAGGAATGCCTAGTGAACTGACTAAGGGGCGGCGGCGGGAGGTGGCGGCTAATCCGCATATGACGGCGCCGGATTTGGCTGCTCGGCTTGGTGTCGCGGTTTCGACTATCTACCGTGATCGGCAAATCCTTGGGGATGCGGTGAAGAAGGTGGTCGATCGGAAACCGAGGTCGCTTGATGGGTCTCCGTCGTATGAGCATCTGTCGGAGTTGGCGGTGCGTGCGGCTATGAGGATTCAGGAGTTGGGTGAGGTGACGGAGGATTGGCGGATTGAGAGGGAGGGCACGATGCTGTTGTTGAAGTGTTTGCGGGAGATGCGGGCCGCCGGGTTTCACTCTGGTGTGGATATGGCCGCTTTGGAGGCTTTGTCCGGTTAGACTGTCGGGCTATGCCTGATGAACCGACCGTTGTTGAGACCCCCGAGGAAGGGGTGGTTGATGAGTCTCCCGATTATGCATCCCTCTACACCGAGGTCGAGTCTCGCTTGAAAGCGTATGGGGCGATTCTCTCTAAGGTGTTTCCCGACGTTGACCTTGACGCCGAGGTGGACAAGGTGGGATTCAACCTCAAGGGTGAACCGATCTATGTGGGTGACCTTGGTGCGCCGGTGGCCGCCGAACGTGCGGCTCCGGCTCCGAGACCGGCGGCCAAGTCTCCGGCGGTGAGTCGGACGGCTCGGAATCGGAGCAAACCGAACTTCGACAAGATGACCGACGCCGAGTTCGTCAAGTTTTTCGATAAGCAAGTAGCCGATGCGATGGGAGGCCGTAAGTGACATTCACCACCGAGGATTATCTCAAGACCTTTAGCCGCCGGACGGTGGCTCAGCTTCGGGATGAGACGCTGATGCTCCAATTGGTGTCTTCGGCCGATACTGGGCCCTGGGCGTCCGGTCAGGCTCACCAAACGTTCATTCCGGTGCCCAACTGGACGCCTTCCGGGTCGGGAGCGTCGGCGGTCGGTGTCCAGGCCACGACTCGTGCTCGTAAGGGCAACTGGGCTGGGATCCGATACGGTGACCAATCCATCCTGACATTCGAACGGTCGGGAGGGTTCGCCACCACCAACGTTGTGCCCTGGGAGGATGCCATGGAGGTGCCTTGGCCGGTGCTTGAGCAAACCAGGGCACGTCAGGCCTATGAGATGCGCCGGCAGATCGACCGGGCCCTGTGGGCGGCGATGCTCGCCGGTGTTGCCTCGAGTGACACAACTCGGATCGGGACGGCCACGTCGGTGTTCATCACTCCGACTTTCCCCTACGCAACTACCGGAGCCGCCGGGTCGTTGATTTACGACGCTGTGCGCCAATTCGCGCTCAAGTGCAAGGTCAACAAGGTGGACTCGAACACGTCGGACAACTTCGGACGCAAGTACATGATCATGCATCCGGCGTGTTTCCAGGCGTTGATGGACTACATGCTCGACCAGAAGTTCTCGTGGGATCGGTTGACAGAGAACGTGCTGGCTCAGAACACTGTCCTCGGTGGGGGCGCTTACGAGGGGCGCTTGCACGGTGTTGACATCCTGTCGTACGATGGGATCACGGCTCCGACCGCTGGGACGACTGCCGGTACCAACGACTGGCCGATTCTGTGTGGTGTGCGGGAGGCGTGGCGGGGTGCGGTCCGTCCCACGATCGGACAGTACTTCGCACCTGCGACGAACCAAATCACTGACAACCCGGCGCATATCATGCGCCAGGCCGGTGACTACGGCCTGCTCGAAGTTCACGGCTCGTTGCAACACCGGTTCAACCTGAGGACTCAATGACCTCAGGCGGGCCCTATCCGGCTCTTTCGGGGGAGATCGTCAACACGGCGGCGACGACGACCTACGCCAATGTGTTGGCCGCTGATCGTGCTCGTGCGGTGGCCATCTCAGCATCGAATGAGGTGCGGTTCGTGTTTGCCGGTTCTACTGCTCCGACTAACGACACTGGGGCGATGATTATGACGGCTCATGCCAATCCGATGATCGTTGAGGTGCCTGCCGGGTTGAATATGTGGATGCGTGCCAACTCCGGCAATCAGCGGGTGTCGTTGATGCTCGTCGATCCGGTTGATCCTCCCAACGGGCCCGGGGTGTTCACGGTTGAGCGTGCGTCGGGTACGTCGGCGACTGTCAAGTGGGAGCCGTCGGATTGGGGAACACGGCCTACCGGCGTGCAACTCCGGTACCGTCGTCGCAATGGTGGCGATACGGGTTGGGGGAGCTGGTCGAACGTGACCGGTGAGGACTTCGCAAGCGGGGAAGACACGATTACCGGGTTGACGGCTGGTGCTCGACGGTATCAAGTCGGGTTGATCTTCACCGCCAACTCGGGCAACTCAGATGAGACCTACGCGGAAGTGAGGATATGACGACTGGAAGAACTGCTGATCTGCGGGTCTGGCTTGGCCGGTTGCGCACGGTGGTGGAGATCACCGAGCTGCTCGGCGGCAGTGTG
This sequence comes from Candidatus Spongiisociaceae bacterium, assembly GCA_965219685.1. Lineage (GTDB taxonomy): Bacteria > Actinomycetota > Acidimicrobiia > Spongiisociales > Spongiisociaceae > JAPPFW01. The sequence goes on from CBDCOH010000001.1 coordinate 8,478, forward strand.
AGCGGTAGCGCAAGCATCACCACCGAACCCGCCCTGGGACGGGTCATCGAACAAGCGAGTGTTCACTCCAAAGGCGTCGCTTTCGATCTCACGAGTCTCTATGACGGAACCGAGACCGACGGCCTCATCTCGACCATCCTGGGAACCGACTACGCAACCGGCGAATCGGATGCTCCGACGCTGGTCATCGGTGAGGTTGGAGGCGCCCTGGTGCACTTCACCGCTTATCCGGTAGCCTTCCGTCGACCCGGTTTTGAGGCTCCGGCGGCTGATGCCATCACCCGCCCAGTGTCTTTCGGGGCGCAAGGCCGAGGCTATTACGGCTTCCGGGCGTCGGCGGGCAACGCCGGCACCACCGCACGCACCATTCTCGCGTCGAGCGTTAACCGGGATGGTGGAACACCACACCTGACCCATCTGATCCTGATCCTGCCGAGCATCACCACCGGTGTGACACGTGTGCGCATAGCTGATGGGTCGACAAACTCGGACTTTACGCAAGCGGGATTGAAGATCATCTCACTATCGACGACCGATCAAGCCGTGACGATCACCACCAGCGGCGCAAACGGCCAACCCTACGTGGCGTTCTTTGGTGGAAGGGAGGCTGTGGCAAGTGGCTAACTCACGATCTGGGGCCGTTCAACGGCTCACTATCGACTCGACACTCCTCGCCGCTCCGGGCGTCGACTCCGGCCTGTCCGGGTTCTCATGGTCTCCGGCACCGGCAACGTTCAACTCCGAATCCGGTGGGCTGACAACGACGCACAACGCCGGGCCGGTGGTCATCACCGGGTCGTTCACGGTTGACGAAACCGAGGTCACCCTGCCGGTGCTGTTAGACGCCAACGGGTCACGGGTGGAGATCGAATGGGAACCGCACGGGTCCGGCTCCGACGGCTACACTTTCGACGCCGTCCTCACCGTATCGAGGACCTTCGCTGATCGTGGCAAACGCACATTCCAAGTCAGCTTCACTGTTGATGGAACTGTAACCATCGGTTAAACCTCAACTAGAGGTTTAACGTGCGAAATGGTTCAAAGTGTCGGTTTATAGGAAAATTTTATAGGCAAAATGCGTAAACAACTCAAAGAGGCATTGGCCACTATCGAGCGGATGAAGGACGACTTCCTTATCCATAAGGTCAACGAGATTGATCTAATCTGGCTCTACATCGGCTACACGACCAACTGGGCGCGCCGATTTGATCAACACGTAGCTCGACTCAAGGAGGATGGCCATGTATGACCGCATTTTCGAGTCGGAAGATGAGCACGGGAAACCGGACATCTACCACGTTTTCTACCGTCGTCTCAGCTTGGCCGAGTACATCGAACACGTCCTGCCGATCAAGGACGGTAGGGGAGAGAGAGACGTGCTTGTGCTTCTCCAATCGGCATTACGGGAGATGGTTCGTGACATCACCGGGGCCGTCACCAAGACTGATGATCTTCCTCTCGATTTAGCCTTGGAGGTATACGCCGGTCATCCGGCGCTGTCGAAAAGAGGCTGATCTGTACCGGGTTGGTCAAGCGCACGGTGAGGGCGTCAACCATCCCCGATTCGACCATCCACTTGGTAGCGTGTTGGGCATGGCTTTCTACTACCGGATCAGCCCGGCGGACTTGCTGGCGATGGACGCTGACCTCTTCCTCAAATGGGAATCGTACACGTCGGGTGTCCTCCGAGGACATGAGATCGTGAGGGGCCGATGAGGCTGTCATCGACCCCTCAGAGTGATTAGACGAGTTGAGGCTGCCGGTCTTCGGCGGGGAGGGCCTGCTCGTCGAGGGACTGTTGCCTTGCCAACTTCGCCAACTTCGCAGTCGCTTCCGTCAAGGTGACCAAAAGGTCTTCGGCGGGGAGGGCCTGCTTGGTCAGGGACTGCATATGTTGCGTTGCCAACTCCGCAGCCGTGTCCATCAACGTGACGCAAAGGTCGATCGTCGGGCCGTCGTTGAGTTGAATGAGGGTTCGCAACTCTGATTTGATCCGGGTCTGGACGTGCTTCCCGTTGCGATGGAGTGAGTCAGCGGCATCACGGCTTTTGGTTGCGATCAGATATGTGTAGTTGCCGTTGTCGCGAACGCAAACCAAGGCTTTGCCCTGGGTCTGTTCTGCGATGGTCTTTCTCGCACGGGTGATAGCTGGGCGGATACTGGCCGGACGACGATCAAACATCTTGCAAAGGTCCATCAACGTCATCCCGGCGGGATGGATGGTGAGCAAGTGAATGAGGTCATCCGCTCTTTGTTCGAGAGCTGTTTTCTTCATGTGGTCTCCTGGAGTTCTGCCAATGCGCCGTCCCAATCCGCTTGTCCGGTGACGGCAAGCATCAACTCAACCATCTCGTCGATGTCCGCTTGGGCGTGGGCTTTGGCGGTCGGGTCTTTGTCGATGGCTTCACCGATGTCTCGGAGTAGAGGCATGATCTGGCCGATTTTGGCTTTGATCCGTTCTCCCCAATGCACTTCGACCTTCCAAGGGGGGCTGACCGTTTTGTGTTGTTTCTTGGGCGTGGGTGTTGCGATTCGGACGGCATCGCGGGCGGCTTCGGGAAGCTCTTCCTCGTAGCTGGTTCCGCGTGCTTCGGCTCGGTCTTCCGCAATCCGATGAGCCGTCTTCACCTTGTCATAGTGGTTGCCCTGAACCGAGGTCGGCTGGACGCCTAGCTCGGATGCCACCGCGGCGGCGGCCTCATATTTGCTGGGTATCAACTGACGGGTGAGCGCATCCGAAAAGGGGATGATATTGTCCCCATTCCGGAATTCTGCGTACGCCAACGCGTAACGGCTGATCGTCTTCCTGTCTCGTCCGACGTCTCTCCCGTATTGGACATACGACACTCGTTCGGGGTTGCCGGACTCAGGATGCGTCCACCACCACCGAATCCCCCCCAACCGCTCACCGACCGCGTCCGCCTCCTTCTGCAAACGACGATCCCTCGAAACTGCTTCGGTATACTTCAATGTTGCTCCTTCCAATAGATAGGCAGCTAATAGATAGTGTAGCATACTAATGATTCTTGAGGGTGACTGTCTTGATCGGCTTCGTGACGTGCCCGCCGAGTCGGTGCAAGCGATCATCACGTCACCGCCTTATGCCGAGCGCCGGAGGAACCATTACGGGGGGATCCCTGCCGCCCGGTACGTGGATTGGTGGATGAAACGGGCCGATAAGATGCTGCCCGCGCTCAAGGCGGACGGGTCCCTGTTGGTGAACATCAAAGAGCATTGCGAGGGCGGGCAACGGTCTACCTATGTGCTGGAGTTGGTGTTGGCGATGGTGGAATCAGGGTGGCGGTGGATTGATGAGATGATCTGGCACAAGCCGAATCCGGTGCCCGGCGAATACGGGCCTCGGCTCAAGGACGGCTTCGAACGATTGCTTCATTTTGCGCCCGCCCGTCCCAAGTTCAACGTGGATGCGGTCGAATATCGGAGCGTGGTGCCGCCGAGAAAGGGGATGAACGTGACGCATGGTACCGCGCGGGTGGTCTTCGATCGGGCGCATGGAAGAGAGGTCGCCCGTCCGTCAAATGTGTTCCGATTAGCCATCGGAGGCCGGAACCATGCTAAGCATTCCGCTGTGATGCCACTAGCGCTTGCCCGCCAACTTGTCCTGCTGCTCACTGATGAGGGTGATACGGTGCTCGATCCGTTCGCTGGATCGGGTACTACCTTGTTGGCCGCCGAGCAACTGGGCCGCCGGTGGGTCGGCATCGACATCGTGCCGGAATACGTCCGTAAGATGCGGCAACGGTTGGCGCAAGGTAATCTTCTCCGATGATCCGTTGGTCTCCGAAGCAACGGGATCTCGTCCGGGCGATCAACGACGACGTAAGCCGGATCATCATAGCTGTCGGACCGGTCCAATCCGGGAAAACACTGTCAGCGGTCTACGCCTTCCTCCTCTGGGCGATGAAACACCATACCGGTGAGGACTTCCTCCTCGCTTCCTCCTCACGGAAGCAATTTGAGGGGTCTGTGCTCAAAGCGGCTATCGCTTTCTCGGATACGGTGGGCGGCAACTGGACTCGTCGTCAAGATTGGTATCAAATGCGCTCGATCAAGGGCGGCTACAACCGGTTTTTTTCCTTGCTCGGAGGGAAGACGGGTAGCGGTGAGCAAGCTCGAAGCTTTTCGGCTATGGGGGCGCTCGGTGATGAGGCAACGGTGCTGGCTGACGACTTTGTAGACGCCTTGCAAGACCGGTGCTCAAGGCCGGGCGCAAAGCTGATTCTCGTCACCAATCCGGCGGGGCCTGCTCATCCGATCAAGACGAATTGGGTGGATCGGGCTGATGGTGAGGAAATCAAACACTTCCGGTTCGAGCTTGCCGATAATCCGTCCCTCGATTCGTTCTATCTCAAGACCTTGGAACGGAAGTACGACGGGGCGGCCAAGCGTCGGATGGTCTATGGTGAATGGGCGGCCTCCGGCGGTGCGATTTTCCCTCACATTGGAGAAAGCATCTCAAGGCCGCCGGACAACTATGGCGTCACCAAGTGGATATGTGGTGTTGACTGGGCGCACTCCTCGGTTACTCACGCGGTGCTCGTCGGGCAACTCACCGATGGGACGTTCTGGGCGTTGGACGAATGGCGGCATGATGCGGTCGAGGACGGTGCGCTCGCGGTCAAAGAGCAAGCTCGGCGGATCGCTCGATGGATCGGGAACCGTAATGTGAGCCGGTTGCTCATTGATCCGTCCGCTAATCAGATGTGGCGTGCGCTCCGGCTTGCTTTGCCGACTGTCCTCTGTGTCCTCGGTGATAACGACGTTCTTCCGGGTATTCAATACCTGCGGCAAGTCACCGAGGAGGGGCGTCTTTGGATCGCGGATCCTCGATGCAAACATCTTGTGAGTGAACTCCAAAATTATGAATGGAACGAGGTTGCCGGTAAGAGAGGTGAGGACAAGCCGATCAAAGAGAGGGATCATGGGGTTGACGCGTTGCGCTATGTGATGTGGGGATGTCACGGACCCAAACGGCAAGTGCGGGTAGTGCGGTCCCGTGCAAGGGCCGGGGGGCGGCTCCGGCCTCGGTAACCTCCGAGTATGTCTTACCGCAATGCTTACGCCGGGCTTGACGGCTTCCCCGGCACCTCAACTCAAGCCGAGCGGACGCTTGCCGATGCGGTGTCGTTCGATGTGTACTGTCGGCCTACCGAGCTTGCGCCCGGGGAGAAATGGCCGCCGAATCGGTTCACTGATCGGGACGCTCGGCTTGCCACCTTAGAGGGGCTGTGGCGGGGCGATTTCGGGACGATGGTCGACCTCGGGCTGAACGCCGTCGTCGTCAACGAGTTCCACACCTACTCCACCAAGCTTGCCAACATTCTGTTGGTGTCCGAGCCGGTAGCCGAGGGGCTTCGGGTCGTGCCCGGCTTGATCGAAGAGGTGTCGGGTGAGACGGCTCCGGGTTTGGGTGACACAAATGGGCTCATTGAGGTTTGCTACGATGCGATCGTCGATTTGACTCGGTTTGGTGGGGCCGTTCTCCTCCGGCAAGGTGACCTATTGACCGTCGTTCCCGCCACTGCGTGGTATCCGACAAGGGATTCGGGGACCCTATTCACGTCGATCTGGCTGTCGGATGATGCCGAAGACGCCGTGCCCAACCGTCTTGACGTGCTCCACGTGGCCGACGGTCGTGCGACTCGGATCACCTACGAATACCAAGATGGTCAACTTGGTCGGCGGCTGGATTCGGAGGACCTGGGGTCTGCCGAGGTTGAGGTTGTCCGCCGGGAGCCGAATATCGGTATCTGGGGGACCGCTAAATATTTGGAACTGTTCCCGCTGGTAGTTGAGCAATGCCGACGGTTTAGCAAGAACTCGCGGGTGCTTGATCTGTTCACCTCTCCGGCGCCGGTGTTCCGCCAGGCCGACTTGGACGCTCGGGCGATGTTCAACGTGGCCGCCGACGACACGGACGATGAGGCGCAACGAAAAATTTTGGAGGGTCAAGTCGGTTTGCTCGATGAGGACACTATCCACCTGCCCGATGATCTCTTGGACATCGACTATTTGCAACCGTCCACCGAGGGCGTGGCTCATGCTCTTGAGCAAGTCGAGTCGATTGACCAACGGCTCCGTTCGGTGGCCGGTCTCCCCGACCTGTCGGGTCAGACTTTCTCGGGGGAGGCTCTCAAGCGGGAGTTCATCCACTTCTACGCCGAGTCACGGGCGATCCAGGTTGCACTCAGAGCGTCCTTAGAGCGTCTTCTGGGTGTCACGGTGACTTGGGAACACATATTCGACACCGACTCATTCTCGGAGGCACCTCAGCCGGGTAGGGGCGGCCCTAACGCCGTGTCCGACCCGATCGGCGGGGAAGACGAGATGGAGGAGCCGATCGAGTAATGGCGGGATTGAAAGACCGCATCGACGACCACCTGGCGACGCTGGATGAGGTAACGCTTGCCGCTTGGAACGAGCCCGTCCTCCGGGCCACTCGTGGGACCGATGATGCCGAGTTCAAGCCGACCATCAGCACCCGGTACATCGGTACGGTGCTCCTAGCGAATCGCCGGCGGTACACCGTGGAGGTGCGCATGATTTTCGGACCTGCCGAGTCCGTCCGCTGGTCGGAAGGGGCCGGGATACAAGAATGGGACGAATGGTTGATAAACCGGCTCAACGAGGTCGAGTCCTGCTACCCGGAGCTACTGTCGTCGTTTGTCGATTACGGTGTCCAAGTTGCGGGTACTCGACGACCGTATATCGCTTTGGGTGTGCGGGTGGTGGACCGCTGATGCCTAGACGCGGGTCACCTTCCGAGGCTCTTATGAGCGCCTACTTTGTGTTGCGGGACGAACATGTGGACACATATGAGAATCCTCACGCTTATGAGACGCCGAGCTTGTCCGACCAGATCAACTTCGCCAACCCGATCCGGGGCCTGGTATCCGGTGTTGTCGGTGAGATGATGAGACGTAACCCGTATTGGCCGGTCGACACGGGAGCGTCACTGGAGGGTTTTTACTGTGAGTCGATCGGTGGGGGACGGGACTCCAAAGTGTTCAGGTGGGCCGTTCGCAACCGGTGGTTTTACGCTGCCTACGTCGAGTTGACAGAGTTCGGGACCACTACTGATCCGCAACTGAAACGGCTTGGGGGAGGGACGATAACCCGCCGTCGTCGGGTGACCCGGTTCCAAAACTCGGGAACCGACGGACCTGCCCAAACTTGGCTTGATGAGAACCTGGGGCCCCTGTCGTCGATCATGTTCTCTTCCACTGCCACCTTGTGGGGGCATGGTGTGTTCTGGCGGGGCCGTGGCGGGTTGCAACGGTCCGGTAACCGGTCGGGGTTGCGTCAGCGGATCGTGGCTCAAGCGAACGCTCAAGTCCGGGCCTTACGGGGGTAGAAGTTGCCTACCAACGGTCTTGACATTGTTTTCCGGGCACGGGACGAGACGGGACGGGCTGTTCGGTCCGTCAACCGTGAGCTGAACAAGACGGGAGCCTCGACGAGCAAGCTCAACACTGCTCTTCAAGTGGCCGGACCGGCGCTGATCGGACTAGGGACGGCGGCTGTTGCCGGTGTCACGACGTTGGTGGCCAACACCATATCGGCAAGCAAAGAGATCGATAACCTCGCCCGGGTTTCGGGGCTCGGTGCGGAGGGGCTGCAAGTGTACGCCCGGATAGCTGAAGAGTCCGGGGGTGACATGGAGGACGTGGCCGATGCGGCTCGGGAGATGCAACTACGGCTCACGGAGGCCGCCAACCTCGGGTCGGGACCTGCCGTGGACGCTCTCCGGCTGCTCGGTGTCACCCTCGAAGAGCTTGAGGGGATGAACCCCGCCCAGCAGTTCGCCCTGTTGCGTGACCGTCTGTCGGAAGTGGAGGACCCGGCAAGGCGAGCATTCCTGGCGGAAGAACTGTTGGGTGGGTCGTCGGAGCGTCTGTTCGAGGTCGTCTCACGGTCGTCTCACGCTATCGAATCTCAAACCGAGGCCTTCCGGGAGTCGGGGCGGGTGATCTCAGACGAGGCGGTGGCCGCCGGTGTCAAAGCCTCCGAACAATTCGCTACTTTGACAGATCGGGCGGTAGGTCTTGGTACGGAGCTGGCGGTCACCCTGTTGCCGGCGGTGAACGCTGTCGTTGACGGGATGTTGCGCATCTCCGACGCCGAGTTCGCTCTTGAACGGAACGCTGACCTCTTGCGGGAGATCGGTGTTCAAACCGACGGGGCGGCTACGGCCAACGAGGCCTTTACCGGCTTCCTGACTCGCAACCTGGACGCCTTGAGAACCAATAACGCCTCTGCCGAGGAAGCCGGGATTATCTACGGCCAGTTCACCGAGTCGATCATGGCCAACACCGAAGCGATCATCGAGGCCGAACCGAATTGGGTGTCTGTCAATGAGAGATTCGGGTTCACCAAGACCACGGTGGTTGACCTGTCCGGCGCCACCGATTTTTTGCGTGGGCGTATGGGACCGCTCGGAGAGGCCGCTGGTGATCTCCGGTCACGGTTCGGGGAGCTCGCATCGGAGGCCACTTCGACGGCTACGGCGGTGAGCCGTGCGGCTGATAGTGCGGTGCGGTCCGTCGAGCGGATCGGTACCGCCCTGCAACAGGCTAGGAGGAACATCGCCCGTGGGACGGGCCGCACCTACTCGTATGCCACATCCACGGCTGTGCCCCTGGCTAACCCGTCCGATCTTGGTACCGGTGTTGACACTGGCATACCGTCCGATCTTGGTGTCGGCGGTGCTGGTGTGCAAACCGTGAACCTCAACTTGGACGGCAAACAGATCGCCGAGTTCGTGGTCGGTGAGGTCAACGACGGGATCGCTACTGGGACTATCAATGTCGAAGGCGGATGAGTGACACGGGTTAGGACGCCGGTCACTGTCGAGGTTGGCTGGGCTGATCCGGCGGTAGACGTGTCCGCCGGTGTCGTGTTCGGCAGTGTGTCTCACGGGAGTCGGGAGTCGAATCCGGAACGGTCAACGGTGTCTGTGGCGCGTGGTCGGTTGGTGATGGAGGGAGACCGGTGGGCGCCGGGGAAGTCGTCGGCCTATTCGGAATCGGTGTTGTCTCGTCGGGCCTCTTGTAAGGTGAGCATTGGGGGGACGACGTTGTGGGTGGGGTGGATTGAGGGGCCGAGGGTGGATGACCGGGCCGGGCTGACTCGTACCACCTATCGGCTGGTCGGCTTGTTGGATACGGTGGCTCGTAATCGGGTTGATCTGGCATCAAGCACGACGGATGCGACCACCGATGCCACTTTGTGGGGTGAGGCTACGGGTGCTGTGCCACGCCTGCTTGGGGCGTCGGGTGCTGGGATCACGTTTGCGCCGTTCACTTACAAGGGTCGTGCGTTGGAGTTCGCCAGCCTGATTTCGCAAGTTACGGGTCGTCTTGCGGGGGAAGACAAGCATGGCCGGTTGGCGATGCCAACATATGGGCGCCTACCGTCGAGTGGGGAGGTCACCGTTGAGAACTCGAACTACCTAGTCCGGGCCGTAGAAACCGAACAACTCGTTGGGACGGTGCGGAATCGAATCACGATCCCGTTTGCCGTTGAACCGGTAGAGCGGCGGCTTGGTATAGATCGTCGATTCGTTCCTCCTAGTACGCAACCGACCTTGACTCCCCGATCCACAAATTACCCGTACGCAAATATGAGTCCATCATCCCAACAAGTTGATCTTCAACTTCCCGCGCCGTTGCAAGGAACCACCTATAGCGATATTCAAGCCGAGGTGGTGTCCGCTACGGCTAATGTGCTTTCCCGCTTGCTGGTCAACAGGGACGGTCAAGTTTCGGCGCAAACTCAAGACTTGGACATCTCCTCGGCGGTCACCATTACGCAACTCGGACTTGCCGGGGAACGCAACTATCGGGTTACGGTCGACGTTGACGGAACCGACACCATTGACTGGCTATGGGTCTTATCGGAAAGACCGCGTAGCGGTGGGACTAGTACGACGAACGTTTTCGCTCGGAATATTCCGATAGGTCGGTTCTACCCGATTCGGCAAGACGGAAGCACCATCTTTTACGTCGGATCGCATTGGGCAACTGCGATTATCTCCGTTGAGGTGGTCTTCCGTCTTGCGTATACGTCTACGCATCAACCTGCCGATTCGCAATCGTTCAATAATGGGGCCTCTCAGGGGTCTTGGGGAATCCGTGAGGTGTTCTGGCCGGTCTGGGTGGCAACCACCGGACTCGGAACGGGCGGCGCCAACCGTCGGCGCATCGAAGCCGACCTTGCCGACCTTGCTCAGCCTCGCACATATCATGATGTGACACTTCCGCTTTGGCAGGACACCGTTGCCCGGCGGAACACCATAGCCGGCCTCGACTACGGCTCATATCTCGACCTGGGACTGGTAGACGCACGGCAGGGCGTCAACATCTCTGACAAGGTGGTGGTGGCCGAACGGACGGTCTCATGGGGCGCACGGCAAGTGCCCACCGTCCGCCTCCGATGCTTGCACACCGGGGAGGCGGGTACTCCTCCACCTGTAGCCGCGCCGGGTGTGCCCACTTCCCTCCGCCTGGCTGCCGGTGACAACGCTTTCACCGCATCCTGGCAAGCACCCACGTCGGGTGGGGAAGTGGCATCCTATGAGCTTGATTGGCGGTTGAACACTGCCACTTTGTGGACTTCGGTCACGGGCATTACCGGAGCCAGTCGGGAGGTGACCGGTCTTGCGGTGAACACTCGTTACGCCGCCCGGGTACGTGCCCGGAACTCTGGTGGTGTGTCCGCTTGGACGGGCATAGCGCGGGTGACGACGAATCCTCCACCGGCGACACCACCGGGGCGGCCTCGGAATCTCACCTTCACTACCGCATCTCGGACCGTGGATGTCACTTGGGACCCTCCCAACAGCGGCGGGATCCCAACTCACTACCGGCTTCAGTCGGGTTCGTCGACCGCTTATGGTGACGAGGATCGGGTGTCGTCGTTGATCCGCACTTGGCAGTATGACCGGCTCACGAACGGGCAAGCCTGGTATGTGCGGGTGCGGGCGGAGAACGACGACGGTGACTCGGGTTGGGTGGCCGGGTCTGCGACTCCGATGGCGAACCCTCCCGGACCGCCAAGGTCGCTTACGGCTACACCGGCTAATGGCAAGGTCGATCTCGCCTGGGTCGCACCCAATACTGGTGGGTCGGTGACGTGGTATGTGATCGATTTCGGTACGTCGACTTCTTATGGGACGACTCGGACGATCAGCGGTTCGACTCTCACCTATGAGGTGACCGGTTTGACGAACGACACCGAATATTTCTTTCGGGTGCGGGCTCGTAACACGGACGGCTTTTCGACGGGGGTGACTGCTACGGCTACTCCGGCTGCTAATCCTCCCGGACCACCGCGGTCGCTGTCGGTGGATGAGGGCGACACGATGCTGACGCTCACCTGGCAAGCACCCGCTACTGGTGGTGCTGTGAGTCTCTACCGGATTCAATGGGGCACCACTACGGCCTATGGGTCGGAGCAGACGACCACCCGGGCCGTTCGAACGCTGATCATTCCGAATCTGACGAACGACACCGAGTATTTCGTGCGGGTGCGGGCGGAGAACGACGACGGCGAATCGGCTTGGGTGACAGACAGTGGAACACCGGAAGAACCACCCCCGAGTCCGTATGCGCCTCCTCGGAACCTGCGAGCACACGGTGAGGCGATAGGCACGGGTGCACAAGCGTGGACCCGGGTCCAATGGGACGCACCGGACATGTCCAGTCTGCCCCCTCGCACATCGTTGAGCCAATATCAGGTCGAGTTCAAGTTCGGGAGCGGGAATTGGACTGGACGGCATGCACGGTCGGCCAACAATCGTGTGTCTGCTTTCCGGCAGACTGGGCTCACCTATCAGGCACGGGTCCGGGCCTTGTATACGCACCGGGACGAAATGGGTAATGCCACCCAGCATCTGTCCGAGTGGCATACCGCTTCGATCAACTTTGCCACATTTTTCGCCTCTGCACGGGCACCGTTGACCCTCGAGGAGTTACCATTGACCCTACAAGAGCTGCTACTAACCCCGACCGAGGTGAGAACGTGAACGACCGGGAAGCGATGGCCATCGGACACATTGAGATCGTGCTCCGAACCCTCGGAGACATCTACGACGACCAAGAAATCAACCAAGGAGAGACGCAAGGCATGATCGACCAACTTGAGACTGCCATCAGAATCCTCAAGGGCGACCCGTCATGAAAACAGTCCCTCCCCCGTCGGCCACTGTTCCGTCGGCGGCTGTTAATGACGCCATTGAACACATCGAGGCCGCCAAGTCGGAGCTGTGGGTGCTGGTCAACCAGGTGAGGAACCAAGGGAAGCTGCAAGAAGCTGACCTTCACTATGTGCTCGAACATTTGCGTAGTGCGCTCTTCGATCTGGGCGACTATTCGTGACACTTCCCGCATCCTGGGAACTTAGCCGTACTCAGGACCAATCGGCCACTCCACCGAACACCGACGTGGCCATCCTCATCCCTGAGGAGGCCGGGGCCGTTCCGACGACCATCACGCTGGCGCATTTGGCCGAGGTGCTCGGTGACCTTCGCCACTGGCGGGGTGTGTGGGCGGGGGATGGCCGCCGATATGTGGTCAACGATGTGGTGGTGCACGCGGAGAGGCTTTGGGCTTGTAACACGTCGCATCTTTCGTCGGATCATTCCGCACCGCATACCAGTACGGGAGCGTCGGTGTGGACACCGGTCGATAACGTGGCCGTCAACCAGGCGGCCTTGGCCAACGTGCACGCCCAGGCGGCTGCTGCTACTGCTCATGGGGCGCAACTGGTGGCTACTGCCGCTCAAGATGATGCTGATACGGCAAGGTCGGAAGCGGCCAATGCTCAGTCGGCGGCCACTCGGGCGCAATCGACAGCTAACCAAGCGCAAGCGTCTGCTGATCAGGCGTTGGCTCGGCGGCTGGTCCGCCAACTCACACCGGACACCGTGAGCATTCGCTACGGGTCGGGGTCGGACTTTCAAGGCCCGAGCCTGCCACCTGCCACCGAGGACCAAGCCGGGCTGATGAGCCGGGCGCAAGTGTCGAAACTCAACGGCATACCGGCTGGGGGTGTGGATCCGTCGGGCAACATCACCGCGGCTCAAATAGTCACCTTGCTCGAGGGGTTGACCGGCGATGATCGCCTGGACTATTCGGCTTTGGATGACACGCCCACGATTCCGTCGTTGCGGACCGGGGCCGAAACTGCCCGGTTGCTCGATGCTCTCACCGGCGATGACCGCCTGGACTATGAGTCTCTCCGGAACCGTCCGGTCGTCCCTCAGCAATTCTCACCGCAAGGGAACTGGGTGAACGGGTACACGTACACCCCGGGCCAGGTGGTGCGCCATTTCACTTCGCTTGGTTATGAGGTGCTGGCCTACTGTCGGGAAGAGCATACGGCCACTTTGGGTAATGCGCCAACGGAAGACAACTCGACTCAGTGGTTCATTTTGATGGCCGTTCCCCAGTCGGATTGGGACAGCTCGAACACGTCGGCCCTGGAGTTCATCAGGAACAAGCCGAACCTGCACGAACCGCGTATGTTGAACACGAACGGCTACCGCATTGACCCGTCAGATGGGCATTCTGATGAGGTGTTTCGCCCGTTGACGCCGGTCCTGTCCGCCCAGGCCCTACCCGCTTCGACTTTGTTCAGCGTGTTCCATGTCGCGAACACGGGAGCTAGCGTGGTTCATACGTGGCAACAGTGGCCACCGGCGAACACGATTCCCCAAGCTGCCGTAGGTGGGACTAGTCAGGGGTTCCGAATGCTCGTAGATTCGTGGGCGGTTGGGGCCGAACCGACCCGTACCCAAGTGTTGATAGCCCGAGACATCAACACGGATAACCTGCTTTATCTTGGTCCCGCTGCCCTAACTCCGTTCTATATTCTGTACCTGCCCTGACTCCTCGTATCATCGTGATGGGCTCATTCACTCGGCGGCTTTCTGTAGCCGACTGAGGGCGGCGTCGCGTTGGGCGTCTGTCCACTCGGCCGGGTTTGACGACCCGTATCTAGTGGCCAGCGACTTATCAATGTCTTCAGGGTTCAGGCCTTTGTCAGCGCCGTATTGGGCGAGGGCCTGAGCCAGGGCGTCTATCCGTCCTTGATCCCACGGGGTTTCACGGTGCTGTTTGGCCCGTCTTCTGATCTCTTTCATCGTTCCATTCGGTGACGGTTCCGGGCTGTCGTAGGCCCTCATCGTAGACCCAGGGGGAGGCCCAGGGCGAGGCCCAGGCCCTGGGCCTGGGGCGGCCTTCGGTTCGGCGTCGATATCTTCCGACATGTCACCCGTCGCCAACAAAACCTTGCCACGTAGCCAATATTTCATCGCGTAGGTTCTGACTGCTGCCATCGACTGGGCGCCGGTCACCTGTACCAACACTGTCACACGTTCCGGGTCGTCTTGATATGACCCGTCAGCTTTGCGTAAAGCCATCTCATAGGTGACCTGTACCCACGCCTTGCCATTGCGGTCGATCATTTCGAACGCAACTTCGGTCTGATACGGTAGGTACCCGGCGGCCAATAGGGCCGGACGCACATGGGCGTAGATGGCATCAGCCGACGCGTAGTCGTAGCCGGCGAAGGCGTTCCGCTGGTCTTTGGGCACGTGGGCGGCGATGGCCGCCAACGCATCAGTTAGGTTCGTCATAGTTATCTGACCCTTATCTGGTAGGTGGTGTACTCTGGCCGCCGGTACCGTTCGGCCGCCAGTTCGAACGCCTCCGGGTCGTCGTTGTACAACTCGCGTGCCATTGTCTTGTAGTCAACAGCGCCTTGCCGTCGGACACGGGTCACGGCTACTCCGGCGCCGACGGCCCGACGATCAGGCTGTTCTTCCGCTAGGGTGATCAGTCGCTGCCGGGCCGCCTTACGTTCACCAGCGGCGGTCTTGTACTCACCATCCCAGGTCGCATAATCCGAGGCCGCCTGGCGCCACGCCTCGTCACGAATCCCCGGCTGTAACCCCTCGGTGAACGCTGTCCATTCGTCTTCTAACTGGTCCCACCATGTCAACAGATACGCTGCGGGGATCACCATTTCACGAACGGGGAACCCGTCGCCCGGTTTGGTAGCGATCAGACGACAGGTAGCTTCACGGTCACCGACCACGTGCGCCTGGTGGACTAACTGCCACCACACTTCGGGCAGTGCCTGTTGTAGGTCCCTCATATGAACACCGGTTTCGGGATCAAGAGCGCGCCATACGCGACTGCGGTGGCTCATTGGTGATTTGATTTCCCACCATGTCGCCCCGAACGGATTTGATAGGTCGGCCAGGTCAAGACTGGCCCCATACTGACCCCGTTGAACAGCGACCGGTTTCAGACCCGGCCATACCGTATCCCGATATAAGGCTTCACGTCGTTGACCTTCGGCCCACATACGCCGTGTCTGTTCCGTCGGTTCGTCCACGCTGTCAGGGTGACGTAGATGTTCCCACGTGGTCTTAGCCCAGTAGGACGGGGCCACGTTCATTATCACCGGGGCGTCACTGGCCGACAGGATGCTGACCCGCCACTCCAACCATTCGGGCGTGTTCTGCTCAACGTCAACGACTGATCGGACGGTCATTCGATACGCCCGATCGAATGGGCCAGATGAACCAACGAACAGATGGAACACTCCCTCTCCGGCTCGTGGTCGACCCCACCGTGGTAAAGCACTTTGTTCACCTGGTTACGCCGGGTCATCCGACCTGACACGATACTTAGCTGGGCCATCAGAGCATGATACAAATTGACTTGATCCTGAAGATCATCCGCCCGATCACGATACATATTGACTTGATCCTGGAGATGATCGGCCCGGTCGCTCAGCTCGATTATTTGCCGGGTCAATCGGTCTTCCACATCGCGGATGGCATGGTCTGTTTGGTCTAGTTCCATTGAACTCCGCCTTTCGTCGTCAAACCCAACACCATACCCGCTGTCGTGGGTCCTGTCAACCCCCAACCCCAACCCTCAACCAAAGGTTGAGACTTTTCCCCCAACCCTCAACCAAAGGTTGAGACTCTTCCCCAACCCTCAACCAAAGGTCGAGGGTTCGAAAGGTGTGAAAAAAAAGTCTCAACCTCAAGTTTAACTTGACACTCAACTGACATCGACCTATCGTAAACCATCGTGACAGTCGACTAGACTCAAACACACTAGAGTCACTCTCTCACGATCACGGCCTCAACCGAACAGGCCAAAATTGGATTAGACTGACCTCAACGATCTCTGGCCGCCAGGGTCTTCTAATGGGTCCATCCACCCGCCTTTCTCAACCCCGGCGGCCAGAATTAAATGCTTTTTATTAAAAAAAGCCCCGAACCGAACGGAGAACCCCATGCCGATCGAAGTCGAAATCACCACCGCCCTCACCAAAGAAAAAGTGGGCGCCAAAGCCACCGGCCAAGAAACCTACGACCACACCCAATGGGAAACGTGGGAACCATGGTTCAACCGTCACCTCACATGGAACCAAATCTGGAACAAACTAATGACCGCTTGGAACGTGTCCAACCCACCCGCCATAGCCAGCGTCACCTACAACGCCGGCCAACAAGGAAACGGCGTACAGAACATCAACGGCGGCTACATATGGCCCTACGAAGGCCAACCGTACGCCAAAATACCCGGCGTACGCTCCGCCCAAGTCATCACCACCCCAACCAAACAACCCAACATCACCCTCAAACGAAACGCCGCCCTACTCGACCACCACGTCTTCTTCAACAAACTCAAAGACGGTTCCAAAGTCCACGAATCCGCCACCGTCAGCCTCGAAGTCAAACAAGGCGTCTCATCCGAATGGTCAAAAGAACGATCAATCGGAGGATCAGTTAGCGTCGGCGTCAAAGTCGGCGTAGAAGGAGCCGGAGACATCGAAACATCCACCACATTCAACTGGGAAACCAAAATCGGAGAATCCCACACCCAATCACGAGAACTAGGCGCCGGAGAAACATCACAACTCGAAGTCGAACTCGAACCCGGCGACTACGCCCTGGGCATGTTCGGCGCCTACCTAGGAACCATCACCGCCGTCTGCGACATAACCGCCACCCTACAAGGCGGAGTGGTATTCAACATCGCCCCACATTACTGGATCAACTTCACCACCATAGGAACCCCCAACCACCCCCCCGTCGTGAAACCCGTAACCCGATGCTGGGTATCCTGGGACCACCTCAACCAAGTCATAACAGACGGCCCCGAAACCTACCCCACCGCCAATGCCACCCTACTCATAGACGTAGGATGGTACGCCGACAGCCGCATAGGCGTCTACCCCCTAGCCGACGGCTCCGAAGACAGCATCAACCAAGCCCTACACCAAGCCCTCGGAACACCACGCGTAGCCGACGCCCACCCACCAAAAAACATGCCCGCTACACTCAACGAACAGGGGAAAGGTAAGGCGGTCACCCGGGGGTCAGGATGCGGCTACCCAAAACCTGGGCAGCCTCGGGGTTCGATCCCCCACCCGGTGACCACCCTACCCCCCCACCCTCCCACCCCCTCCCACACCCCCTTCCTATACTCACAACCATGAAACCCAACCAAACCAAAGGCCTCTTCGGCACACTGATCTACTCAGCCGGCCTCATAATGGCACTCTCCGCCACCCTCTCCACCCCCCCCAAACCCTGGATCATCACCACCGGCTTCGTCGTCATGATCGTCGGCTACATCCTCCAAAACCACGAACAACCAAACTGACCAACCTTTGAGTATCCTTGGGGATGCGGTGAAGAAGGTGGTCGATCGGAAACCGAGGTCGCTTGATGGGTCTCCGTCGTATGAGCATCTGTCGGAGTTGGCGGTGCGTGCGGCTATGAGGATTCAGGAGTTGGGTGAGGTGACGGAGGATTGGCGGATTGAGAGGGAGGGCACGATGCTGTTGTTGAAGTGTTTGCGGGAGATGCGGGCCGCCGGGTTTCACTCTGGTGTGGATATGGCCGCTTTGGAGGCTTTGTCCGGTTAGACTGTCGGGCTATGCCTGATGAACCGACCGTTGTTGAGACCCCCGAGGAAGGGGTGGTTGATGAGTCTCCCGATTATGCATCCCTCTACACCGAGGTCGAGTCTCGCTTGAAAGCGTATGGGGCGATTCTCTCTAAGGTGTTTCCCGACGTTGACCTTGACGCCGAGGTGGACAAGGTGGGATTCAACCTCAAGGGTGAACCGATCTATGTGGGTGACCTTGGTGCGCCGGTGGCCGCCGAACGTGCGGCTCCGGCTCCGAGACCGGCGGCCAAGTCTCCGGCGGTGAGTCGGACGGCTCGGAATCGGAGCAAACCGAACTTCGACAAGATGACCGACGCCGAGTTCGTCAAGTTTTTCGATAAGCAAGTAGCCGATGCGATGGGAGGCCGTAAGTGACATTCACCACCGAGGATTATCTCAAGACCTTTAGCCGCCGGACGGTGGCTCAGCTTCGGGATGAGACGCTGATGCTCCAATTGGTGTCTTCGGCCGATACTGGGCCCTGGGCGTCCGGTCAGGCTCACCAAACGTTCATTCCGGTGCCCAACTGGACGCCTTCCGGGTCGGGAGCGTCGGCGGTCGGTGTCCAGGCCACGACTCGTGCTCGTAAGGGCAACTGGGCTGGGATCCGATACGGTGACCAATCCATCCTGACATTCGAACGGTCGGGAGGGTTCGCCACCACCAACGTTGTGCCCTGGGAGGATGCCATGGAGGTGCCTTGGCCGGTGCTTGAGCAAACCAGGGCACGTCAGGCCTATGAGATGCGCCGGCAGATCGACCGGGCCCTGTGGGCGGCGATGCTCGCCGGTGTTGCCTCGAGTGACACAACTCGGATCGGGACGGCCACGTCGGTGTTCATCACTCCGACTTTCCCCTACGCAACTACCGGAGCCGCCGGGTCGTTGATTTACGACGCTGTGCGCCAATTCGCGCTCAAGTGCAAGGTCAACAAGGTGGACTCGAACACGTCGGACAACTTCGGACGCAAGTACATGATCATGCATCCGGCGTGTTTCCAGGCGTTGATGGACTACATGCTCGACCAGAAGTTCTCGTGGGATCGGTTGACAGAGAACGTGCTGGCTCAGAACACTGTCCTCGGTGGGGGCGCTTACGAGGGGCGCTTGCACGGTGTTGACATCCTGTCGTACGATGGGATCACGGCTCCGACCGCTGGGACGACTGCCGGTACCAACGACTGGCCGATTCTGTGTGGTGTGCGGGAGGCGTGGCGGGGTGCGGTCCGTCCCACGATCGGACAGTACTTCGCACCTGCGACGAACCAAATCACTGACAACCCGGCGCATATCATGCGCCAGGCCGGTGACTACGGCCTGCTCGAAGTTCACGGCTCGTTGCAACACCGGTTCAACCTGAGGACTCAATGACCTCAGGCGGGCCCTATCCGGCTCTTTCGGGGGAGATCGTCAACACGGCGGCGACGACGACCTACGCCAATGTGTTGGCCGCTGATCGTGCTCGTGCGGTGGCCATCTCAGCATCGAATGAGGTGCGGTTCGTGTTTGCCGGTTCTACTGCTCCGACTAACGACACTGGGGCGATGATTATGACGGCTCATGCCAATCCGATGATCGTTGAGGTGCCTGCCGGGTTGAATATGTGGATGCGTGCCAACTCCGGCAATCAGCGGGTGTCGTTGATGCTCGTCGATCCGGTTGATCCTCCCAACGGGCCCGGGGTGTTCACGGTTGAGCGTGCGTCGGGTACGTCGGCGACTGTCAAGTGGGAGCCGTCGGATTGGGGAACACGGCCTACCGGCGTGCAACTCCGGTACCGTCGTCGCAATGGTGGCGATACGGGTTGGGGGAGCTGGTCGAACGTGACCGGTGAGGACTTCGCAAGCGGGGAAGACACGATTACCGGGTTGACGGCTGGTGCTCGACGGTATCAAGTCGGGTTGATCTTCACCGCCAACTCGGGCAACTCAGATGAGACCTACGCGGAAGTGAGGATATGACGACTGGAAGAACTGCTGATCTGCGGGTCTGGCTTGGCCGGTTGCGCACGGTGGTGGAGATCACCGAGCTGCTCGGCGGCAGTGTGAGCGGTAGCGCAAGCATCACCACCGAACCCGCCCTGGGACGGGTCATCGAACAAGCGAGTGTTCACTCCAAAGGCGTCGCTTTCGATCTCACGAGTCTCTATGACGGAACCGAGACCGACGGCCTCATCTCGACCATCCTGGGAACCGACTACGCAACCGGCGAATCGGATGCTCCGACGCTGGTCATCGGTGAGGTTGGAGGCGCCCTGGTGCACTTCACCGCTTATCCGGTAGCCTTCCGTCGACCCGGTTTTGAGGCTCCGGCGGCTGATGCCATCACCCGCCCAGTGTCTTTCGGGGCGCAAGGCCGAGGCTATTACGGCTTCCGGGCGTCGGCGGGCAACGCCGGCACCACCGCACGCACCATTCTCGCGTCGAGCGTTAACCGGGATGGTGGAACACCACACCTGACCCATCTGATCCTGATCCTGCCGAGCATCACCACCGGTGTGACACGTGTGCGCATAGCTGATGGGTCGACAAACTCGGACTTTACGCAAGCGGGATTGAAGATCATCTCACTATCGACGACCGATCAAGCCGTGACGATCACCACCAGCGGCGCAAACGGCCAACCCTACGTGGCGTTCTTTGGTGGAAGGGAGGCTGTGGCAAGTGGCTAACTCACGATCTGGGGCCGTTCAACGGCTCACTATCGACTCGACACTCCTCGCCGCTCCGGGCGTCGACTCCGGCCTGTCCGGGTTCTCATGGTCTCCGGCACCGGCAACGTTCAACTCCGAATCCGGTGGGCTGACAACGACGCACAACGCCGGGCCGGTGGTCATCACCGGGTCGTTCACGGTTGACGAAACCGAGGTCACCCTGCCGGTGCTGTTAGACGCCAACGGGTCACGGGTGGAGATCGAATGGGAACCGCACGGGTCCGGCTCCGACGGCTACACTTTCGACGCCGTCCTCACCGTATCGAGGACCTTCGCTGATCGTGGCAAACGCACATTCCAAGTCAGCTTCACTGTTGATGGAACTGTAACCATCGGTTAAACCTCAACTAGAGGTTTAACGTGCGAAATGGTTCAAAGTGTCGGTTTATAGGAAAATTTTATAGGCAAAATGCGTAAACAACTCAAAGAGGCATTGGCCACTATCGAGCGGATGAAGGACGACTTCCTTATCCATAAGGTCAACGAGATTGATCTAATCTGGCTCTACATCGGCTACACGACCAACTGGGCGCGCCGATTTGATCAACACGTAGCTCGACTCAAGGAGGATGGCCATGTATGACCGCATTTTCGAGTCGGAAGATGAGCACGGGAAACCGGACATCTACCACGTTTTCTACCGTCGTCTCAGCTTGGCCGAGTACATCGAACACGTCCTGCCGATCAAGGACGGTAGGGGAGAGAGAGACGTGCTTGTGCTTCTCCAATCGGCATTACGGGAGATGGTTCGTGACATCACCGGGGCCGTCACCAAGACTGATGATCTTCCTCTCGATTTAGCCTTGGAGGTATACGCCGGTCATCCGGCGCTGTCGAAAAGAGGCTGATCTGTACCGGGTTGGTCAAGCGCACGGTGAGGGCGTCAACCATCCCCGATTCGACCATCCACTTGGTAGCGTGTTGGGCATGGCTTTCTACTACCGGATCAGCCCGGCGGACTTGCTGGCGATGGACGCTGACCTCTTCCTCAAATGGGAATCGTACACGTCGGGTGTCCTCCGAGGACATGAGATCGTGAGGGGCCGATGAGGCTGTCATCGACCCCTCAGAGTGATTAGACGAGTTGAGGCTGCCGGTCTTCGGCGGGGAGGGCCTGCTCGTCGAGGGACTGTTGCCTTGCCAACTTCGCCAACTTCGCAGTCGCTTCCGTCAAGGTGACCAAAAGGTCTTCGGCGGGGAGGGCCTGCTTGGTCAGGGACTGCATATGTTGCGTTGCCAACTCCGCAGCCGTGTCCATCAACGTGAC